>NZ_CP193664.1:0-5484 GCF_051106465.1 Streptococcus sp. KHUD_016
TGGGTACTTTAGGTCAAAAGCTGACTATTTAAACCAGGAGGAGTGGACGGAACTTTGGCAGAAAGCTATGAAGCTAGACTATACTCCAATGGTTGATATTAGAGCAGTAAAAGCTGATAAAGGCAAAGGGCTAAAAGGTGCGATTTTAGAGACGGCTAAATATCCGGTCAAGCCGTTTGATGTAACGGACAAGAAAACGGATTTCACGGATCAGGAGAAACTACAAATTGTAGATGATATGCTGACAGGATTGCACCGAAAAAGACAGATAGGTTTTGGAAAGCTATTTAAGGAAATCAAAAAAGACCTGGACTTTGACGACTTGGAGGATGGCAATCTTATTCAAACTGGAGATGATACAGAAAGCACTTCATCAGGTCGAGAAATCGTAGCTATTTGGAACTGGGAAAGAAAAAATTATTATTTAAAGTGATATAAAGTAATATAATGTGATATAATGAAATTACAAAATGTAATGCAATAGCGCACCAAAGCCCTAGAGGATGGCAGTCCTCCAGGGCTTTTTTTACGTTCTTTTCAGATTAACGGGTATCTTGGGCTAGCTTCGGTCTGTGTCCTTGCTATCTAACCACTTGCAGATGTAGTGTGCAGCTACTTCCGCCACAATAGCAAGTAAGACGTCAAAAATGTAATGCAATTAGCTCACCTCCTCTCACGAACCATAGGCACGCAATCGGTAACCGAGAGCGATTCTAGTATATCAGAAAAATTGTAGAGTTTGAAGAGTTTAAAATTTTAGAAATCGTTTTATGTCGCGAAAGTTATTGATGACAAGCTGGGACAGATTAAACTAAAAGTCGTGTTGGTGGGGCATTAGACCGACCGACAGACGACTTTAAAAGTTTAGTCCCAGGTTACTTGTCGTCAATAAACCGTGAAATAAATATATAAAATCTTTCATCAATCCAAAAAAAATTGGATTTTTTTCTTTTTTTGCTTAAGCATTGCGAATAGATAAAGTGAAGAACAAAAAAAGAAAAGAGGTAAACAATGAAAAATGATGTTCTGATTTTAGGCGCTCGTCCCTATGATTTCACTGACGAGAAAACAAACCGTCAGGTATCTGGTGTTTCCGTTTGGGTTTTGCCCTTGGTGAATGATGATCCTGAAAACGTGGTAGGCTTATTGCCTGTAAAATACAGTTTGACACAAGCACAATTTGCTTTGATTGCTCGTAATCCATTACCTGCAAAAGCTGAAATGTTCATGACCGTTAATATTGCGACTAAAAAAGTTGCCTTTGACCGTTTTGAAAATGTTGAAGCGGTTGATGTGGCTGCATAATGAAGCCTGAAGAAAGTTCAAGCTTATCAAGTGCCCTGGAGTCTTATAACAAGAGTTTACTTGATAAGCTGAACGAACAAACAAAAGCGACTACTAAAGTCTATGACGAATTAAAGAAATTTAATGAGCGCATCGATAAAGATAAAAAGGAGCAAGAAGAACAGAAGCAGAAGAAACAAGAAGAAGAGCAGACAGACAAGAAA
This sequence comes from Streptococcus sp. KHUD_016, assembly GCF_051106465.1. Taxonomy (GTDB): domain Bacteria; phylum Bacillota; class Bacilli; order Lactobacillales; family Streptococcaceae; genus Streptococcus. The sequence goes on from NZ_CP193664.1 coordinate 1,509, forward strand.
GGAACTGAAGCCATTTTGGAAGAATTGCAAAACTTATCAAAGGTTACAGCTGAAAACGGAAAGCAGACTGAAACAGATGAGAAGATAGCTCAACTCGTTACCAAAATCGAGAAAGACTATGAAGTTTACCAGTTTCAATCAAAAGTCATTATTTTCTTTGGAATTATTGTAATCCCTGGTATCGCCCTATTTTTATTTGTAAACCACCTCCTCAAACAATTTATATTCTAAAAAAATTGTCCGTGGGTCATGACGTTAAACTAGACCTAAAAAAATAAAAAAATGGAGGACATACCATGATTACAGCAGAACTTTTGGCACCAGTTAAGGACGCAGTCCTACAAGCAGTTCCATCTATTTTGCCAGTAGGTGCAGCCGTCTTGGGAGCAAGTCTAGCCGTTCGCTTTGCGGTCTCTACGCTCAAAAAATTCTTTTAATCAAAAGCACTCGGAAGGGTGCTTTTTTTGGTAAGGAGGAAAATGAAAAAGATAATTAAAAAAATCATGACTTGTTTTTGTATCGTGATTTTAATTTTCACGACATCGAGACCCAGGACGGTAAAAGCGGAAGCCCTGACGCTGGGCGGTGGTTTGTCTTATTTAGCAGGAGCAGGGGCGGGTGCGGCTTCGTTGCCTATATTGGTCATTGGACTTGCTGCCGTCTTACTTCTCGGTCTTGTGGTCACGAATTGGGACGATATAGCAGCCTTTGGAAATGCGGTAGCTGATGAGTTGAGACTGGCAGGATATGCCTTGTCTAGCTTCGTAAATGGAACGTCTGTAAAAATTGATAATACGTTTAAAAGCGCTGTTTTGAAAGCATACGGCAAAACAGGAACAACCATGGCAAAATACTATCCAACAGCTGATTACTCAGGTGGTACGTTTGTCAAAACAGGTCTATTAAATACTAAGGATAGGTTAGACGCTTCGGTATATCTTGAATACTTAGACCATGATTTTCCTTACTCGGATAATGTGGTTAATAATATTTATGGTGACTCAAATATATTTTTGAGTACCGCTCCTCCATCATCTTGGAAAACATTGAATAGCTCTTACACTGGAGTAAATCAGTATGTTTTAAGCTCTATTACGGTTATTACCTCATTTGAGCCGACAACGGCAAAAGTCGCCTATTTTGACTTGATAAATTTGGGAACACAAAAAGAGGTCAGAGATGCAAATGGCAATTTGACTAAATTGATCTTGACGATTACAGCTCAAGAGGTTGCTGATTTCGTTTCTGGAGGTGAACATGTTACGAAATTTGCGACGGCCTTGGCAACGGATAAGCCTGTGACAATTACAGATGTGTCTATTCCTGAATTGGGTATAGGGAGCGTTAGAGAGGAGATAAGTACAGCGAATATGATGCAAAACGCTATGGAAGTTAAAACTGCAGAACAGTATATAAATGTTGCGTTCCCTCAAGCGTCTACTACTGTGACGTTTAATAGTCAAGCGAACGTTATAGGGGCAACCTTGCCACAAATTGGCACGTTATCAGATTACACGCTGACAGGAGCGCAGACGGACGAATTAGCGAGGGTTCGAGCAGGAACAGGAGCGCAGACAGCAACAGGGGCGCAGACGGCAACAGGGACGCTTACAGGGGCAGGAACTGGCTGGCTTGATAAGATACTAGATTTCCTAAAGAAATTGCTAGACGCTATTCTTGGGATACCTGGTCTTATTTTGGACGGTCTCAAAGCCCTTTGGGATTGGCTCGCTAAAATCCTACAAGCCATTCTTGCCATTCCTGGGGGCATTATAGGTGTTTTAAGTAAGATATGGGAATTTCTTCAAAGTCTTGCTAAGGTCATTTCTAACGCAATTACAGGCGCCCTGACGTGGGCTTTTGGAATTGATGGGACATGGCTAAAAAGTAGAATTGAGGCACTAAATAGTCAATTCAGAAGAAAGTTTCCAAACTTTCAGCCTTTACGCTATGATTTTAGTGACAAGGACACAATCAGCGATATGAGTGTAAATATTTTGGGTTCTGATTATGTGATTTTGAATGGGGCAACAGCAACCAAATTAGCTGGGCCAATGAAGATGATTTTTAGAGCTTTAGCTTACGTCCTGATGGCTTTATTCTTTGCTAGAAAATTCCACAAAGTGGCGGAGGACTAACATGATACAAGGGATTTTAAGTATATGTTTTGATATTTTAGAGTGGTTGATAGGCTTGTTTCCATCGTTTGAGTTCGTCAATAACTTTGTATCATCGTTGAACGCAGTAGCGAATATTTTGTACGAAGCGTCACCCTTTGTGCCAATTCGTGATATTTTCATCTGTGTAGGGTTGATTTCGTCATTTTATGTGTGGCTTTTCGGTACGAAATGTGTGAACTGGCTCATACATCGAATACCGTTTATTAACTAAAAAAATAAGAAAGGGTAGGCAGGAGAAAACGGAAAGCCCGCATTTGCGGGCGCCCGTTTTCTCTGGTTAGCATTGGTTATTGTTATGTTTAAAAAAGGTATTCGAGGGGAGCGGTTCGAGTCGCTTTCGGAAAAGCCTGGTTATTTGAAAATATTTAGCTTTATTGGCGCTTTGTCGTCTGATTTGTATTACCGTATCAAGAACGGCAAGGAATTTAGAGAGTATGGGCTGACCTTGTACTGTGGGCGACAGGGTGGCGGAAAAACAATGGCTATGACTGAATATCTCGAACGTATGAGGAAGAAGTATCCTGAAGCGATTATTTGCACGAATTTCGGCTATATTCATGAGCATGTACCCATGAACAGCTGGCAACAACTTTTAGAGCTTAGAAATGGTCTAAAAGGGGTTATATTCGCCATCGATGAGATACAGAATGAATATAACTCCAGCGCCTGGCAAAAGTTTCCTGAAGGCTTGCTGGCAGAGATTACTCAGCAACGGAAACAGCGGATTAAAATTGTCGGTACAAGCCAGGTTTTTACACGTGTAGTTAAGCAGCTAAGAGAGCAAACTTTCGAGGTTGTCGAGTGTCGTACAATCGGCGGACGGTGGACTTTCACTAGGGCATTTGATGCTGAAGATTACAACGCAGTTTGTGAACGTCCTGAAGCAAAAATGAAGCTGAGAAGATTGTGGCGAAGAAGTTTCGTCCAATCAAAAGAATTAAGAGAAAAATACGATACTTACGCTAAAATTCAAAAGCTGGCTGAAGCAGTGAATCAGGGGTAAAAAAAGGGGCTGAAAGCCCCTTGAGAAAGCCCCCCGGAGGGGGCTTTCTTCTTATCTTGATACATATAGAAATAATGAGATTTTAAAAATCAGGTATGAAAATAGGCTCAAACCCTTGATATTACTGACTTTTAGGACACAAAAAAAGCCTTGTTTTTTGTGAAAGCTTTTGATATAATTTAGGTGTTCAATCAAAATCATAAAAAGCTAGGAAAATTGCAAGGACTTTTTTTTATATTTCTTTGTAATTACAGGTAAATTATAACATGACAGAAGTCAAAAATCAAGTATTTCAGGATATATCAAAGACTGGAAAAGATAGAAAATGGAAAGAACGAAAACTAAAAAATATCGAACTCGCTAGTCAGTTAGATATTTTAGGTTATCGTTCATTCGAGCGAGTTTATCAATGCGCTGAAGTATTGAAATTTGTCGAGCAATCGGACGGAACGAAAAAACTATATCAGTCTTATTTTTGCAAAAATAAGCTGTGTGCTCTGTGTAACTGGAGAAGGTCGATGAAGTACTCATATCAAGCAAGCAAAATCGTTGAAGAAGCTATGATTAGGCAGCCAAAAGGTCGATTTTTATTTTTGACCTTGACCGTCAAAAATGTGACAGGTCAAGAACTCAATCAGTCTATGACGGATATTTTAAGAGGGTTCAATAGACTGATGAAGTATAAAAAGATTGATAAAAATTTGATTGGTTTTTTAAGGGCTACTGAAGTCACTTACTCAAGAGAATTAGATAGTTATCACCCTCACTTGCATGTTTTACTGATGGTTAAACC